>CP107050.1 GCA_025736915.1 Acinetobacter nosocomialis
CATCGTTGAATTTAAAGGGAAAATTTTAAGCATTTCGCATAAGCTGTATTATGTTAATTTTAGGAAAAATAAAAAATCAAATTTAATCATATCACGTAGATTAGGTTTAAATAGAAGTTAGAATACATTCACCGCATTTATAAAACTGAAATTAAAAGAGGCTATTACAAAATGCAATAGCCTCTTTTTTATAAGTTTTTGTTTGAATTAAAAAAAATCTTATTATTTCTAAATAAAGTGAAGTAAAGATAAAAAAGATTCAGTTAAATACTTTAACTGCTTCTAAAATTTCATCTTTCCTTTGATCTAACTTCCATAACTCATATTGATTATTTAAGTTTAACCAATAGAGAGCAGATGTACCAAAAGCCTTACTAAGCTTTAAGGACATTTCAGGTGAAATACCAGTATGACCATGAAGAATATTAGAGAGATTTACCCTTGTTACTGCTAATTTCTTAGCAGCCTCTGTCACTGTTAATCCATCTAGATACTCAGACAAGATTTCACCCGGTGATGCAGGGCTAAAAAGGTTCATATCGTTTCCATTAATATATGTAGGAATTACTCCTATAATTTTGGTTGATGCTATTAGTAGCAGACTAGATTTAGTGGGATAACCTAGTCTGCTACTAATTTTCATCACTAGTGATAGTCTAGGTAGTCTAATAATATGACATCAGGACCATCGAATTTGAATATAAGTCGCCAATTTTTTGTTACTGTTAAACTCCAATAGCCTTCAAACTCCCCCTTTAATGGATGTAATTTCCAAGATGGAGGAAAACGAAGATCGTTGGGACCCGTTGCTGCTTGTAGAGCAGTTAAAAAGATATTTAACTTACCGGTATGTTCTGGGTTTACTCCTGAAGGGCAGCCTTCTTCAGCAAGTTTTTTTAGGCCCTTATGCTTAATTGACTTGATCAATTTCCTTTAATCTCCGTTTTCGTACTCTTTTAAAGAGCATATGTATATTGTTAAGACATTTATTTACTCGAGCCATGACGAAACCCTTTTTATTAAATTATAAATAATATTATCGTAAACTGTATATTTACACTTTACATCATATCATGGTATTAAACTTTGTCAACTATCACTTTACACGAACAAAGTAAGTGATTATTTTGTGTGCAATTTTATTGATAAGGATATTTAAGTCGGAGAAAAACTTACTAAGTGAAATAGCGAGTAATTATTTTTCAGAAGATGTGATTACCAGAATTGGCCCATCAAGAATTTATAGTCATAAAAAGTATGTTCAAGCTTTACTCAATCAAAGAAATATTAATTTAAAAATCCGGTATTACTCCGTAATACATCTACAATAAAATGATTATAAAGTCATGATTCATAATGCTATTACACTTTATAAGCTAAACTTTAGACAATAAAAAACCCGCATAGGCGGGTTTTTTAAGATATCGTATGTCTACGGGGGGAGGACAAGCCAACAAAGTCCCATAGCTAGTGCATTCAATATAAGGTTTATATGCATATATGTCAAATCAGAAAATAATAGATGCTGTAACTATTGTTATTTCATCTGCAAGAATTTCAACCTATGAAAATGCTACAGGTGGAAAGAAACCTGACAGCTTAGAAGCCTTAAATTTATATGCATGGAATGCTGATGTTTCAGGTGCCTTACTTATCCCTTTACATATCTGCGAAGTCGCTATTAGAAATGCCGTATCAACTGCAATCGAAAATGTTTATGGTGATAGATGGCCATGGTCTTCAGGCTTTGAACGAAGCTTACCGAATCCCACTCGAGGCTTTAGCCCAAAAAAAGACTTAATCAATGCACGTCTCAATCAGAGAACAACAGGAAAAGTTATTCCTGAACTTAAATTTGCATTTTGGCAAAGCATTTTCACTAGTAGACATGATCAGCGTTTCTGGAATCCATATCTAACTGCTCTATTTCCCAATATGAATACATCGGTAAGTATCCAAGATAGAAGAAAGCTAATTTATGATGAATTAGAGCAAATTAGACGCTTACGCAATCGTATTGCGCATCACGAACCAATTTTTACACGCAATTTATCTGATGATTATCAAAAAATATTATCTTTAGTTAGCTATCGCTGCACTACAACTGCAACATGGCTTGATGCACATCAAAGAGCTACAACAATTATTGCGAAAAAGCCTTAATTATGCAGTTTATATATGAAAACAGCACGAGAAGGCCGGTAATAAAGCCCTGTTTAGAATGTAAAAAAGACACAAATACTAAAGTTCATACTTGCCGTTCTTTTAAAGGCCATTTAATGCATATTCGATGTGCTGACAATCTTTTCAGTACATTGTTTTTAATTTCGCCTTTGGCAAATAAACGGACATTGAAGAAACGATTTAAAGAAAGATTAAAGATTCATAAATGCTTAATTTGTAATGAATCTGCTTCTGGCGCAAATGGTTTTAAACATTCCATCGTCTATGATGGACATACTATAGAGCTAAAAATTCATAGAACATGCTTGTTTAATAGATATGGTTTGGAGTATGACCAAGACACGAAAAGAGTTATATCACTCTAAAACTTCATTTTATGATTATTTTTCATGCTTGGAGAGTGTTGCATTTCACTATTAGGTAAATTTAAATTCTGTGATGGCTGGCTCAGCTTCTGCTGTTGTAATTGTTGATTGAACCTACTTACCATTTCAGATTTATGGCGACGATCAAAGCGTGCTGAAGTATCTTTTTTATATTCAGTTAAATACTTGTCTGAATAACGAATATGCAGCTTATTAAACGGGATTTCGTAAATCTCCTCCTTAATTCGAGCTTTCATAATTGGTTCGTCTTTAACCCTATAGGCATCTACGACCTGAAGCGAAGTATCTTTCTCAAAGTGCTCTTTTTTGAATAAACCGGTCTTTAAAATGAGTTCCTGGTCTAACTGGAGCTGTTCACCCTTGGCGATATTCATTTGACCATTAAATTTAACAATTTCATCCCCTAAAATGGCCTTGCTTCTTAGGCTATTTCGGACTTCCTCAATAATCTCTTGTTTGCTGAAATGCTGATCTGGCATAGTCATTGCCTTAAACGTGCTATTGAGATTATAGATCTCACGCTTCTCTGAAATGCTGTGCCGGTGTTCCTGAAGATAGTTTTTAATTAATTCATCTTTAGCCTGAACCACCGAATAATCAGTAGAGAAATTTTTAACTTCTGTACGACCTAATATTCGCTTCAGGTTATCGAATGCTGACAGTTCTTTTTCCTGATATTGGCCATCAGGCTTTCTAACCCAGATTTTTTCTTCCTGATTGAATCTAGTCGCGCTGTAATTCAGTTCCACATTGCCTTTATGACGGGTCAAAGCTACATAGGCCAGATTGGCATTCATATTCTCACTGGCAAGAATATAGGCATTCTCTACGGTCATTCCTTGTGAGGAATGGATTGTATTTGCATAACCATGCTTAAAATGCTGATAGCTATCTAAATCAATCTTCTTGATCTGGCCGCCCCGATCTGACTCAACCATCAGGCCTTTAATCTGCTGTTGGGCATTACGCTCAAAGCCAATAATTCTGGCTGTTTCACCATTCGAGATGTTTAAGGCATGGTTATTCTGTTTGAATACGATCTTGTCTCCAGTCGCAAGATCGATTTCACCCTTATAAGTATTTACCTTTTGGCTTTCTGCAGGGAGTTTACCTTGCTTGATCAGGACGGAACGGGCCATTCTGTTTAATTCGTCCACGTCCCGATTTGAGTGAGCAAGTATCAGCTTACTTTCACTGTGATCAAGGGACCATGAATGAATTGTTTTGGCTAAGGCAACCTCATGGGATTCACATGCTTTGACCTTGCCTAAAGCCTGATAAATATCTAAAGCTTTATCAACTTCATGCTTAGATAAATATTCTGAAGCTTTACGCATTTCAGTAGTTTTTTGACGCTGAATATTCTCTAGGGTCGCTATATTTTTATGGTCTAGGTTTTTCTGGATATGATTAAACGCTGAACCGGCCATAACTGCATTTAACTGGTAGCTATCACCCACTAATTTAAGTTGTGCGTTGTGCTGTTCAGTAATCATCAAGAGTTTTTGCATATCTCTTGAACCAACCATACCGGCTTCATCCAGAATCAATACAGTCTTATCATTAATTGCTAGATTTCCACTTTCATATCGAGCCAAGAAGCTGGCAATCGTACTGCTCGGAATATCACAATCTGAAGCAATCGCTTTTGCTGTGATGGCCTGAAGTGCAATACCATAAACCTGATAATCAGAATCCTTATAAGCTTCAGATACAGCACTCAATACATAGGATTTTCCTGTACCTGCTGACCCATTCAATAAACTGATCCGGTCTGTCGAAGTTAGTGTATAAAATGCATTTTCCTGCTCTGGATTAAACGTTCGTGTCTCAGCAACACGAACTGCATTTAATGGCAATTTATCAATGAGTGTTCTTGGTTTTTGTATTCGGCTATCTTGGTTCGCATTGTAGATCAGTGTTGATATAGACTCCTCAATTCCAACCAGTTCATTTGAAGATAAAACAACACTGTCCTTACCATATAAAACTGCCATTTCAGGACATGTCAAAACAGCTTCACGGGCTTTTAAATATTGTTCCTCACCATCAGTATGATTAACCAAGAATCTATCGAGTTCACGCATGGTAAAAACAGACTGAGTGGCCGTGAGCACTTTTAACACTTCACTCGGCTTCTCAATAATGGTTTCACCATTTTGATGCTTAATGTTTTTAATGTTTTCGTTAATACTGTACTGATCATGACTAACGTAATCAGCCCTGAAGTTTTGGCTCTGGATCTCGGTACCAATAGCTTGATAACTGCGGTGGTCGATTCGGGCATCTAATCCCAATTTTTCCATATAGTCGTTGGCATGGTTTGCCCATTCCATCCGAACATCCGAAACGAATATTCTTGCTGAGAAGTAGCGGTCTTTCCCTGCACCACCTAATTCAGGATTCTTAGGATTGTACCGTCTGAAAAATTGCTGTTCTGTACGATCAATACCATCCAATTTTCGTTCACAGAACATCAGGTGTACGTGTGGATTTTGTTCACCATCACTGGCTAAAGGTGTATGAATCGCATAGGAATATGTAAAGTTTTTGCCTAAAGTCTTTTCTACAAATTGTTGAACTAGCTCTTGTCTCTGCTCTTGGTTTAATTCTCTGGGCAAAGAGATTTCTAATTCAGTATAGACCCGGCCATTGGCACGCTCATATTTATCTGCTGCTTTCCAGAAATGCTGGGCGTCTACTGCCCATGATGGCAAGTTACCTGATTCGATTTGCTCGATATCGTCTCTTTTATACTTACCTTCACGATTAATATAGGCGTAATGGCTTGCCCCTCGACTTCCCGAAGAACCTACATTTTTACCGGTTTTAACTGATAAATGATAGTTCGCCATTTTGCCCTAATTCGATAACCGCTTTTTGGTTTCTCGGAGAGAAACGCGGAAGCGTGCATTACTCATTGCTATTCATAATGATACCCTTCACCTATCTAATTTCAGTATTTGAATTTCGTAACCGGTTTCTTTAAAACGTAGGCATCTGTTTTTATTAGAAACTTTTCTATATACGTAAAAAAAACCACATATTTAATGTGGTTTTAAATGCGAGGTTTTATTGAACATGCAGATTAATCATCATTAAAAAATGCTTTTTGTATCCCAACACCAATTAATCCGGCTATCGCAAGGTAAGCAACTTTTGCATACCACATGCCCCACCAAACCGTAATTTTAGTTGCCCCAAATTCCATCTTTTGAGACTCCTCTGGTAGATAAGAAAGCTGTGGCACCATATGAAAACTTGAAGTAGAAGCCTGTAACGCATAATCATTTAAGACAGGGAAGAAACAAGCAAAAAACATCATTGTTAAGACAGGGATTAAAAACTTATTTGGAACGTTTAATCCTATTTTATAAATACCGATCACTACGGTAAGCCATGCAATTAGATACCCAACAGTGTGTACGCCCGTCCACATATCTAATCCTAATGACTTCGTTGCTTTCCATATTGCAAAAAGACAAGCAACTATCAATATTCCAACAATAACTAGAAATAGTTCAACACCGTTATTATTTCCTTAGGTTTGTGTATTACTCATATTATCAATCCTAATTATTAGGTTTTACTTCTTCGGTCAGCTCGCCAAAATCACAGATTTTGACGGCTTCGCTCGAAATAAAACAGTAATCAAAGAGGGTAAAAATTAAAATTTATCAGTTCGCTTCGTTAACACTTAGCTCTATTTATATCGGGTTGTTATTTAGAAAATAGCTTTTTCATTCCTGACTTAAAACCCCCCATAACACCTTGTGTACCAGAACTAGATGCTTCAAATCCACTTCCCACAAGAGAGATGGCAATTCGGGGAATCAAATAAAACATTCCGATGACAAGACCAATTGTAATCATTAAAACAAAAGCGACCACAAAATTAGATCCGCCATTTTCCCCAACAACATTATCGTATGCTGTTATAACTCCAGATAAAAACAAATCACATGTGACGATTGTTAATAAAATAATAGCATTAGGAGTAAGTACAGCTTGAAGCCAATTCGTTGCATATTTACGAGTAGCAGGGAACATGGCTGCCGCAATAAAAATTGGTGCGACTACAACCAAAATGGCAATAACCATTTTGCATAATGTCCAGATTAGAAAGAAAATTACACACAAGATGACAGCTTCAAGAAGTAAAACGAGATAAACTAAAACAAAGAAAAAACCAGATACAACATTGGTAATATCCATATCCACATTCTTAAAAGACTCTGTCACGACATCAAATACAATCGTCACAAAAGCAGTAAATGTTGATTGAGTATCATGCCCCGTCATTTCACTGATTAGGTTTGGAATATCTTCAAGAAATATCTCCGCTATGTATGGATAGAATGCATCCCAACTAAATACAATCGACCAGATGATCATCATGATAATAAAATTGGAAACAACAGCCTGAAATTCAACGGCCATCCCAAGCATCATTTTAAAACCTTGAAATGTAATCCAGATCAAAATGAAACCACCAAAAACATAAATGAGTGGTGCAGTAATTTTTTGATAATAATTTTGCAGGCTAGACTTCAGACTCTGCTCTAAATTACTTTGTATTGCCTCCATTAATTTATCTAATGTTCCCATACCTTGCTGGGTAACATTACCAATCTCTTTTGATACTTTGTTTTTTCCTGTATCGCCAGTTGAAGCATTCGGAATTGTTATAGATCCATCAGGATTTCCAAGGTCCTGCCCTGGTGTGTAGTTTTCAACTGCATAAGCTGAACTAATGCCCAAAAAACTAAAGAAGATCAGGAAAATGTAGATAAACTTTTTCATGGTATCACCTACTGATTAACTGGAATTTCAGGCGGGTTTTTATTTGATTTAACGAATGTGCCCTGATTATAGAAATCTAGTTTTCCGTCCGTATAAACCACACATTCCGTTTGTAGTGAACCTTCTACGCAGTAGGTATTGTCTTTAATAAGTTCCAGAACTTTTTCAGGTTGACCACCAATCAATTTAGGTAATTTCATTGGTCGATAAGAGTTTCCTCCTTTGATTCGATAAGTCACATTTTTAAGTAAATATCTATCAGAATCTTTTTTCTTTTCAATCATGTAGTAATCAAAAAAAATCTCATCTTTAGTCACTTTTTCAGGAATCCAGACACCTGAAATATCAGCTTTAGAACAAGCCGTAAGCAATACAGCAAAAGTAGTCAGGACAATCCCTTTTATTACGTTTTTCATTATATTTCTTCCCTCCCAACAGGTTTTACACCTTCCCAAGCATCTTGCTGTATATCTTCAGATTGCTGCCCAGCTAATAAATCCGGTAATTTTTTAATACGATTTTTTTTAACGTATTCACGCATTAATGCCCTGATCTCTTGGCTTGCATTCTTGTCCTGAGCCTTACAGATTGCTTGAAATTCTTTTTTCAGGCTTTCTTCAACCAAAATTCCAATTTGTGTAATTTTCTCGGCCATACATCCTCAAAATTTCATTTAATGTAGGCCACAATATAATTTTAATGAGGACTGATTTTTGTATTAATTTCGATAAAAACCCTTGTAAATCAATTGTTTTGTGAGTACAAAACAATATGGGTATAAATGTAGATGTCTATTTTTCGAGTACAGCCAATGTAAAGCATGGCTACGCAGAAAAATAGTCATCACTGAAAGTTTACATAGGCTATAAAACGCACTGGTTTACGTTTAAAGAAGCTTTAAAGTTATGAAGCTAAGAAACCATAGGAAAGTTTAAAAATAAAAAATACGCGAAAAGAGAGCATTTTAGGACTATGTTTAGGGAAGATAATAAATATTCTTTAGCTAAAAATTTAACTACTTTTAAATCCTACGCGCTTTAGATCTTCTGTCCATTTAACCAAATTTTCTTTTTTAGTTAGCAATTTTACTAATCTTTTTTCTAAATTTTCATAGCTTTCCCCCACTTCCGCTACACGACTAGCAAACTCCTCATCGTAAGCTAGCTTATTAGCAAAAAGTAAGACTTGCTTATCAGACATGCTCACTAACTCTTTAAGAATAGGTTTATTACCAAAACTTTCTTCTCTTAAAGAATGGTTCTTTAAGGCAAACTTGAATTCAAATCCCGTAATCACTCGTCCAGATTTATGCTGTACATATTCAGTTTTAATATCTGTGAACTCATTAATCTGCTGTATAGCAGGATCAAGTACTCTACTCTTGAAATGCCCCATCTGTTTATATTCATGCTTTTCGATACCTAATTTAAAGCGAAAATCATTAATCTCTAATATTGGAGTCTTTCCAACTTCACGCCATTGAATCAGTAATTCATATAAGCGTATCGCATACTTGCTGGTAAGTTGTGCAACACGTTTTAATTGATAACTTGTAAAATGCTTTTCTAATTTAGTTATCAAAGGAACAATGTCTGGAGCAAATGTAATATTTAATATCGCAGACTCATCAACATACGATATTCGGCTAACCCATCTAGATTTTACATATTCCACTCTTTCTGTATTTTGAAATGGTTGCGTATAACTAAACTGTCTACTGAATAAATTATTTACAGCTGTCTTTAAGGCTTCATAAGCTGTTTGTCTTTCTACTTTGAAGTGCTTTACATAATCACTTGCATGAATTTCTAAAGATGTATTTGCATCTATTCCTGTGCCAGTTTCCCGAGCTTTAATAATCGAAAGTAAAATAATTCTCTGCTCAATGACATCCAAATTATAACTAGCACTGATTAAAGCATTATCTTTAACTATTAGATCACTCATAACTTACCTCTGGGATGTCATCACAGTAAAACACAATCCAATTAAAATCACAATGATGGACAATGTGATTAAATCGGTAGGAATATGTGATTGAATGGTAGGAACCTGTGATTAAATCGGTAGGAATATGTGATTAAATCGGTAGGAATATGTGATTAAATCGGTAGGAATATGTGATTGAATGGTCTCTGAAACCCTTATGTAGCAACAGTTTCAGCCAGTCTAAAAGAATATAAAAACATTAAAAATATATAAAAAGAGATTTTTTCTAAAATTTAACTTTAAAATTTGTTTTTAATTAGATTAAGTCCATATTTAAATCACATCTAAGTTTAATGCGATTTTATGGTAGGAATATGTGATTAAATGAATAATTTTAATATTAATACATTTTTTTAAACAATATTAAGTGTTTGATATTAATGTTTAATTTAAATAAGTTGCACAACATTCATAAGTTGCATAACTTACATAACTTAAAGCACTTGATGTTCCCTAAAAAATGACTACAATAAACTTAAATAAGTTACGTAAGTTGCATAATAGTTATGATTATCTTGGTTGGTGGTGAAAAAGGAGGTTCTGGGAAAAGCTGTTTAGCACAAAATTTAGCTGTTTATCTTCAATATAAGAACAGAGATATTTTGTTGTTAGATGCTGATCCACAAGGAACGACGACAGATTGGGTTAAAGAAAGAGATGAAAATTCAGTCCTAAAAAATATCCCTTCAGTACAAGCTTCAGGGAATATTCGGCAAGTTTTAGATGACTTATCTAAGCGTTATCAAGATATTATTATTGATGCTGGTGGACAAGATTCCGAAGCATTACGTTCTGCTATGACTATAGCTACACATATGTTGCTTCCTTTTCGTCCAAAACGCCGAGATTTAAAAACATTAGTTCATGTTGAACAGCTTATAAAACTAGCTAAAGCCGTAAACCCAGAATTAATAACGAAAGCAGTTATTACTCAGTGCCCAACATTACCCAGTCAATTCCAACGTATTTTAGATGCGAAAGAAGCATGTGAATCCTTTGGTCTATCTGCTTTAAATCAATTTACTACAAATCGTAATGTGTATGATGATGCTGATGAAAATGGTTTATCTGTTTTTGAAGTTGATTCTGATTCTAAAGCTAAAGCAGAGATAGAAAGCTTGGCATTAGAATTTTTAGGAGATTTCTAAATGGCTCTAAAAGGATTAAAAAAGTCTGACCAAAATGATAAGCAGCAAGAAATTGATACTTTTATTAATGGGGCTTCAAAGCGTATTAAAGATATCTCCCAATCTCAACAAAAGTATCGTCGTTTGACCTTTTCATTAACTGAAGAAGTTGATAAGGAAATTGATAATTTACTTCTAAATTGTCGAGTTGCTAGAGCTAATCGTTCAATAATAGTTAAAGCTGCTATTCACTTTTTAAGTAGTATTCCTGAGGATGAGTTAAATCAGATAGTTTCAAAAGAATTATTTTAAGGTTATTAAAGTTACGTAATAATAGTAAGTTACGTAACCTTGATAAATTTTTATGAAACAATAGCTTAATTTCGTATTTTATCGCGATTATTTTTTTGTTCATAATTGTGGAGAGATAACTTTAACTCTTTAAGTGTAAGTCTATTTCCTTTATTAAATCCCAACTTCTTCATGAAAGCCAAGCAATTAAGATTTGGGCATTCGAATATTAAGCTTTGATAGCCATATTTTTCACCCACTGTGCATAGAAATTTTACCAATTCAGTTCCATAACCTTGTCTTTCTTTTTCAAAACTAATTCGAGAAATAACAATACATTTTTCACTTGGATCTAAGTCATTGTATTTACCAAATCGAAGGTAAAAATCATTTTCATAGTCTGATGACTTAATTTGGAAATGTGACGCACCACCTTGTCTGCGGGGACCCGAGATAAAAGTTTGATTTTCTGGCATTTGTAATTTATTAATCAAGAAGTTATCAATAGCTTTACAAAGTTCTATTTGCTCATCTAGCTGAATTAATGGGAAACTATCTTCGTCATAATTTAGATTTGTATTCATTTTATATCTCAATAAGAATTTTACTTAACTTACTTAACTTACTTATTGAAAGAAAGATGAAATAAGTTTTTCTAAGATTACTGTAAGTATATGTAAAGTACACTAACCACTAATAAGAGTTGGATATGCTATTAAAGGAAAATAAAACATATTTCATTAAACCTAACCACTGTGTTGGGCTATCCCCTAAATTGGACCCAATAATGGTTCGTGATAATAAAGTAAAAAAAATAGAAACTACTTTAATTTTAGATACTAATATCCTTATAAAAATAGAGAGAATAGTAAAAAATGGAAATAAATGGTCGGATGTTCGAGATTATGGTCTAGGTAACTTAGTTAAATTATTGCAAAAATGTCCTCCGAAAAGTATCTGTTTATCCCCAGCTTTTGCTCTAAAAGAAATGCCACCACAAAGAGCTGCTAATGCGAAAATTGCTTATGAAGAGTTTTGTGCTAAATATTTAGGTTTTGTCGATACTCCAAATAGTACGAATAAGAGTTATAAAGGAACTTATGATGAATATGGCTTTAAAGATTTATCTATATCAGCTCAGCAAGTTCTAGCAATACCTTATTTAAGTTTTTTATATTTAAATTATGTCTATCGCTTTATTAAAGGGTCTCCTCTCGATAGATTTAAAGCATATATTGATTTAATTGAAGAGAAAGTAGATGTTTTAAGCGCAACGGAACTAGAAATAGCTAAATATTGTTTTTATGATTTGACCGATATAACAGATAAGTCTACTAAAGTTTTTATTCAAAAAATAAGGGAAAATTCTGTCAATTTTGTACCTTATAAAAAAAATCCAAGGCTTCCCAATAGTTCAACTGAACTTCAAAAGACAGCATTTAATGCAGCTAATGATGTACATTTGTTACAAGCCGCCACTATTGGTGATGGAAAATTTCTTGATGGAATAAAACAAGATTGTTGGGTTGCTACTTTAGATAAAAAATTGGCATCTTTTTGTACTGTTTTTCATCAATTAAATATAAATGGTGAAGTACAACCTTATTCAGTTTCAACCTTACCCGAAGCAATTAATGATCTTGAGTATTGGAATGCTGCTCATGAATATTTTTCTTTAAAAAGTTTAAACCGTAGAGTTTATAATCATTCTACAAGTCCTGATCCGGATAAGCTTCTGATGGCTGTTGACGAAGCTACTTTAAGAATAGAGAACGCCTTTAAAAATCTAGATTTAAACTAAAATCAATCTGTATGATTATGAAAGTTATGAAAGTTATGAAAGTTATGAAAGTTATGAAAGTCTATATTGTTACCATTATCTTCTAATTAAAATATGTATTTTTTAGAAATAAAAACTACTAAGACAGAAGAGAATAAGTAAATTTTTGAAAAATTTGTATTCAAAATCCTCTTTTTTATCAATTGAATATAATGAAGATATTATTACGAGATGTATAAAAATTAAGGATATGATTAAGTCAATTTCCTACTTCATTTAACAAAATATATGAAAAAATATTATAATAGCCTAAGTTAAGTTACTATTCTGGTAATAGGGCTTACGGGGGAAAATGGGTTACATATCTGTTTATCAAAATATTGATGCTTCTTGGCTGTATGAATAATTAGTGAAAAGCAACAGTTTGATGATTTAAAGAAATATTCCAAACATCATCAAATGTTGAAGCAAAAGGTAAATAACTTACGAGTTTTCTAGAACTTCCACGTTTATTATCTGTCTGAATTTCGTGGATCCATTTCGTAAGAAGTGGATGCTTCATTTTTAGTAATTTATAACAGATAAAACCTATTCGAGCTTTATCTATATCAGTTCCATTTTTTTCTACATACGGTAATAATTGTTCAAAAACATCTAATGGCTGTTTTTTGTAAATATCTAGAACTAATTCTAACCCTCCACAATATTGTGGTTTTCTTGTCATATCAATCAACAATGGCATCATCTTTTGAACTCTAATACCTGACTGAACAATATCAAATTCTGAGTTCTTTAATTGGCTATCCATTGTTACGATTAGATCATTACCTAAAAGTTCCTGATCTGTAGGATAGCTAGGAATCATTTTAGCAAGGTAATCATCCGGAATTTCTTTAAGATCTATACTTAGTTTTGTGGATATATGCTTCAGTGACGCCTCCTTCCATAAATATCTATTAAAAGTAGTAAAATAGATACTATCTGAACTGATCATGGTTAAATTATAAAATTTCATTGCTGTTAGAAATGATAAATAACCATATGGAAAAAGATCACATACAGCATTTAAAGGCTTTAATTTGTTTTGTCTTTTATAAAAAAACTTGTACCCTTTGCTGGTTCTTGGTCCAGCAAGAGCTACTTTACTTTCAATTAAAAACTCACAACATGAGTCAAATTTACGTAAAAAATTAGTATTAGACCTTAAGCCAGAAATTTTTCTATTTTTATATTTCCCAGCATCAATTATTGATATGTAGATTAAAAACAACTCTTGTCTGGAAATGAACAGAGATTCGAACTCCTCAACTAACCACATACATATAGCTTCTTCAATTTTCAATTATTCACCATTAAATGAATATAAGTCCTAAGGACTTATATTCATTTAATGACGTTTTGTCAATACTTTTTTCAATAAAAACATATAAATAAATATAAATAAAATTATATTTTTACTAGGCTTGTTCGTAAAAAAATTAGTTATATGAGATAGTTAAATCAAGGAACGCAAGAGTATGTAATCAATCTTCCGCAATTTAAGATTGAGTTACCAGTTGGGCAAGCTGATAAAGCGGTAATCAGTTGGCAGAGGTAGAAATATTAATTTCTAGTTTCTGAACCTTTAAGCTAAAGAAACACTTCGACTGCCTGTTCCTTATAAGATTCAAAAAAGAGAGCTTAGGCTCTCTTTTTTTATGCAGAATGTTCTTGTTCTTCTAAGTTCTGGGGGCTCGCTATTTTCGCCCCAAAACCATCAAAAGCATTTGATTCGGGTAATCTTTTTACTGATCCAATGACTGTACCCGAATATGCCTTCTTTAGATAGACGGTCACAATTGAATAGTAATCCCCTTCTTTTTTTGGGCACTCAAGAATTAATGTACCTGTACTAGATCTAAGCACAGCCAAACGACCAGTTGCATCATTTCGCTCAATAATTGGAGTACCTGGTTGCAAAATTCTATTAATTACATTGGGAACTTCTTCAATAGCGCTACATAATCGTTTAACTCTAAAGTCGGCTTGATGTTGTATCCAGATATGCATACAACCAAACCCTTTATGATATCCCCGATGAATCCCCCATTTTAGGACGATATATCCATCATGATATCCTTTAACATCAGAAATATAACCAAAATATCTATTTGAAGTTTGTGGATTTTGTAGTAAATCCTCAGCACGTAATTTTTCACCATTAAAAAGAAGGAGTTCTTTTGGTCTTTGATTTTTAGACATAAACTCCCCCCTCTATAAAAAAACAAATTATGTCATATATATCAACGAATATTCACTTCTTTTACTACATTAACTTGTACCCTTTAAATATATTTTTAATTTTTATTTAACATAATGGGCGTTATGCGAACTTGTTTTAATAAAGTCAATTAAAATCAATAAGTTGAAACTTTTTTATCAACTGAAAAAACAGTAAAAAGCCAAACTAGAAATAAATTGTCTACTTTTTAAACACATCTGGTATTTTTTGCCAATGAGATTGAGTAAAAATTATTCAAAATTTCATTTTTTCCTGATTTCTCAAAGCTTCAATTTCCTAAATTATTCCCCATTTGCAGTAGGCAAATTTGGGGATAAATATACGCCAATGTAGAAGATATTTTCTATTATAGACTCCTCAAGAACAGGGGGCTTCATCTAACAATAAGAGCAGCAGGATGCAACGTTTAATAGGAGTTGCCTCTCCCAACAAGATGTATTTTTTATACTTACTACTAGGTTTAATGAATACTATTAATGGTTTTATATTCAACTACTTTTATGGGATATGCTTGAGTTTCACTACCCCTACTTAAATTTATTAACACAAATTTATCTCCTATATTTTCTAATAAACGCCAATCCGTTCCTTGGTTTGGATATTTAGGTTGCTCCTCAAAGATAACAACACTCAATTTTTCCTGTAGTTTTTCTTTCTTTGCATCATTTATGCCGTTCACAAACATCATGAAAGATAGAGTTAAGCTTAAAAGAATAAACATAGGAAAGAATACAGCTCTCTCCAATTCATTGCTAAAAAGTGAATAATGAAGATAGATATAATAAAAACAACCCGCTAATAGAGGAGCTAATTTTAGAGTTAAATATAATTTTTCATTCGCATACAGTATTCCCAAAAAAACAAAAAAACCGAAAAAGAAAATGCTTAAGACAACGGTATAACCAAAATAAGTCTGTATATGAATATATATATAAGTTAAGGCACAACCTGCAAGAAAAAGTAAAATAGTTGATAAAATTGAATAAAGTAGGCTTTGTACTGAAAGTGAAGGTAAAATCCACAAAGCATCTAAGTGGTAAAAATAACCAAATCTATAAATGGCTGCAAAAGAAATTAGCAATAAGGGTATTGCAGCATATGATTCTAATATCGATTTAAAAGGAAGAGTGGTTTGCAAAAAATTCTCCTAAGTATGTAATGAAATTTTTCATTCTTAAATTTGAACTTTATAATGGAAAATCCAAACAACTATATATTTTACTTACCTAGTTGCTTGTTAGTGATATTCTCTAATTTTTCTTTAATAAACCTTTTTTCTGATTCTGTTTCAGTATTTTCTAATGCCTTATTCAAATACTCTTTGGCCAATGATAGCTGCCCTGATTTTTCTTTATATTCAGCATACTCAATTAACTCATATGAGCTAAGTTGAGGCCGTTCTGAATCGATATAGACTTTTGTTATTCCCTTGATTCCAAATAACCCTGCCACAAAAAGGGCAAATAAGAAGCCTACAGGTACGTCTGAAAATGTATTATGAATGACTTTAATTATATAACATGAAGCAAAGAGGCAAGAGATAATAATAAAAAGTGCTCCAGGCAATACAGGATCAGCTTTAATATTATCTACTACCTCATTTAGATTAGAGGTAATACTACCTACAGAAACCCCTATGCAGATATAAGTGAATGGTAAAAGCCATTTTTTCCACTTTTCAGAATTTAACCCTAACGCTAATCCTAAAGATATAATTGAAGCTATTGCCGAAACTAATGATAAAGTATCCATAATTTTTTAAGATAATGATTTTAAAAACTTATTATATCTATACTTATAGTGAATTTTTATCTCGAATACTCTTTTTTCATCTAAATCATATTTACCTTTCTCACTAAAATTTGTATCGGACTATTTTGATAGTTCGTATAGCTTCTTTAATTGATGAATAAGCATATTAGCGCAATATCATGAGGATACGGCAAACGCTCATAGAATAAGTTTGAATGAATATTTAAAAATTAATCCCCAACTTAAAGCTGAGATCGAATAGGGCTTAATGTGTCATGAAACATCATTTGAGACACCTGTAACCATTGCCATATAAGCAATGAGACAAAATGAGACGTCTCATGACACACTAAAAGACCCTTGTTAAAAACACATTACTCTCCAAAAGTAATCCGGCCTTTGAGCTTACCTTTCCATATCAAGATAATCACACCAACAATAATGATAAGAGGGATCAGAATATCGGGATGGTTATGCAAGTATTTAGTAAGTTCAACAACCATTGTAAAAAAGTCTTTCATTTTCATTAATCCAGAAAATTTTGAAGAACTTAATTACACTCGTATACGTATATGGATTCGTTGTGTGTTTTCGACACCTAATAAACGATACGAGAGTATTTAAGGCTATAAATAACCCTTAAATTTTCGGATAAGATGAAAAAAAGTATCAGGCGGAAGGACTTCCGTTTATTTTTCATATCGACCAAAATTTAAAGTCGATACCTATTATATAGAGGAAAAAAAGGATAATTTTTCAATTTTCCATATAGTGTCAACAGGGAAAAGTAGGAAGTTATTCTTCAAA